>JAJTIE010000006.1 GCA_021300195.1 Bacteroidota bacterium
CGCTAGCCTCGTGCTTGTAGAAGAGGATCTCTGGCACACTCCAGTCGTCTAGCGGCACCCGGTAGCGCCTCAGGTTGCTGCTGTGGCCGGAGACCACCTGCGCAAGCGTCCCTGCATGGGTGTCTTTTTTCCTAATCATGCTAAGCATAAAGACTAGCAATTCACCTTTCTCGATAGCCCCCCTACCCTTGCGTGTAGGTACCGAAGATCTCTTCCATCCGAGCCTTTCGGTAGGCAAAGCTCCGGCGGATGTCTGCTGCCAGAAACAGGCTGTGCCCCAGCCTGCCCAGCAGGCCCAGCGGAAGCTGATACTGTAGCAGATCGCGCACCTCAGTCCCCCCAGCTATGGGCACCAGTTCATGCCTGTGCACCCAGTGCGAAAAGGGGCCCTGCTCCTGTATGTCAACAAAATACTGATTGGGCACCCAGGCCTGGATACGGCTAACCCACCGCATGGGCAGGCCGTACTTGTGCACCCGATAGGTCAATACTGTGCCCGCCTGTATGGGTCTTGTCGTGCTGTGCACCACCTCAAAGCGCATATGCCTGGGGGTAATGCGCGCCAGATTTTCGGGCACAGAAAAGAAATCCATCAATTCCGCTGCCGAGGCAGGCAGCCGCTGAGAATCCTGTAGCGTAAATAACTTTGCCATATATTAAGGTACAGAGTAGGAGACAAAAGCGTTCTGTAATGCAGCCAGGGTAGCACAAATAGTGTGTCTTTCTGGCTCTAGTTCCGCCATGGGCCCGGCACAGGCAGTCTTATGCGGAAACGTATGCGAAAAAGCATACAGACGAGGGCTGAAACCGGGAGCCTAAACCTGATACCAGATAATTTAATCAATAACCCTTTCGGATTCAGCTTTTTTTGTATATTTGCCTGTGGAAGTGTTTGCGGGGAAAGTATAGCAAAACAAAACTCAAGCAAGCACAAAGTATAATTTAATCACTGGGCACCGCCCGATTCTTTTTCACTTGAATACATTTTCAGAACTAGCGCTAGACGACCGCCTAATGCGGGCGATAGCCGACTTGGGGTATGAAACCCCAACCCCAATCCAATCACAATCTATCCCCCTGGTATTAGCCGGACGAGACCTGATGGGCTGTGCACAGACCGGTACAGGCAAGACGGCTTCTTTCAGCCTGCCTATCATCCAGCAGCTGCTGGAGGCAGACCGTGGCCCCGGAAAGGGCAAGCGTGCCACCAAGGTGCTGATCCTGGCCCCCACACGCGAGCTGGCACAGCAAATAGGCGATAACGTGCAGGACTACATCAGCAGAACCTTTCTGCGGCACACCGTGGTATACGGCGGCAGCCCCATCTTTCGCCAGATACGGGAGCTACAGCGCGGGCGCGAGCTGGTGATCGGCACGCCAGGCCGTGTGCTAGACCTGCTGCAACAGCGCGAACTGGTGCTGGATGAGCTGACCCACTTTGTGCTAGATGAGGCAGACCGCATGCTGGACATGGGCTTCATCAACGACATCCGCAAGATACACGGCTACATACCCGAGCATCCGCAGACGCTGATGTTTAGCGCCACCATGCCGCCTGCCATCCGCGCCCTGGCGTCCGAGCTGCTGCAGGACCCGGCACATGTGGAGGTAGCCCCCCAAAGCACCGCGGCGGAAACGGTAGAGCAAGCCCTCTTCCATGTAGACCGCAAGCACAAGATGCCACTGCTGAAGCACGTACTGGATGAAGAAGCCAAGGGCCAAACCCTCATCTTCACACGCACCAAGCGATGGGCCGACAAGCTGGCCGAGCAGCTAAATGACGACGGGTACTACACCGATGCCCTGCACGGAGATGTACGCCAAACCAAGCGCCTGAAGCTGCTAAAGGACTTCAAAGAAGGAAAACTAAAGGTACTGGTAGCTACGGATGTGGCTGCCCGTGGCCTGGACGTAAAAGGCGTAGAGCACGTAATAAACTACGACATGCCCAATGAGCCCGAAAACTACGTGCACCGCATAGGGCGCACAGGCCGGGCCGGAGCACAGGGCGTAGCCTTCAGCTTCTGCGACCAGACAGAACGCGAGTATCTGCGCGATATTGAGCGTATCCTGCAGCGGGCTGTACCCGTACGGAAACCACCCGAGGGCATGGAAGCACCCATAAGAGACGAGGCTGCACCCGGAAAAGGCAAGACAAAAGGCGCGGGCGGTAATAACCGTAGGCGCGGGGGCTTTGGCAGCAAAAGAGACAGCAAAGGAAAGGGAAGCAGTACCCGCAGGGCCTCTTCCTTCTCTTAGCACCTAAAGGCAAGTAGGCTCTGTTTAAGAAGTCTGCTGCATACAAGTCCAAAGCAGTCATGCAAAAGGGGAGCAAATGCTCCCCTTTTGCATGACTGGCTAGCGATCTAGCGGATTCACAAGCGTGTACCCCACAAACACCGGCGGCATACAAACAGGAAGCCAACGGGCCCAAACCACAGAGACCTCCCCCCCTGCACATACATGCCAAATTGCACATCTGCACCCGGATACTAGCACCGAGTTGCGTATCTTTGCGTATATGCCACAGAGCCCTGAAGCGCAAACGCTGGCCCGGATAGAGGAAGTAAAAGCCCTGTTTGCCAAATACCTGGATCAGCATGGCCAGCGGAAAACGCCGGAACGATTTGCCATACTGGAGGAGATCTATAAGCGCAACGACCACTTCGATGTAGAAAGCCTCTACATACACATGAAGAACCAGAAATATCGGGTTAGCCGGGCCACGGTGTACAACACACTGGACCTGCTGGTAGCCTGCGACCTGGTTGTCAAGCATCAGTTCAACAGCAACCAGGCACGCTATGAAAAGGCCTACGGATTTCGCCAGCATGACCACCTGATCTGCATAGACTGTGGAAAAGTACTCGAGTTTTGTGATCCCAGGGTTAGTGAGATTCAGAGCATGATCGGAAATTTACTTAACTTTCGCGTCAAAAGTCATTCGCTCTTGTTATACGGAAACTGCGACCGAACAGAGTGCAATGGCAAGACCTCCCACTAAACCATGGAAAACAGCGAAATGACCTATACCCACGAACTTAAAGACGGAATTGCTTTGTTTCACCTCGAGGGTAGTCTACTAGCCGAAGTGGACCGCACTAGCATCAAGAACGATTTTACTGAGTACCTGGAGCAGGATGTAAATAAATTTTTGATAGACCTAAGCAAGCTACGCCACATCAACAGCACCGGCCTGGGCATCTTCATCACCCTGTATACCAAGGTGCGGGGCAAAGGGGGAGAAATGGTAATCTGTAGCCCTAGCCAAAATATCAGCAACTTGCTCGCCATTACCAAGCTCAACAGTGTTTTCAACATTGTAGACACAGAGCTGGCCGGCCTTGAGCGCCTACAGTCTATCTAGTTCACAATCCTACATGTCAGTATCAATTCTGCTCGGCCTACAGTGGGGAGACGAGGGCAAGGGTAAAGTGGTGGATGTACTGGGAGACCAGTACCAGGTAGTAGCCCGCTTTCAGGGTGGGCCCAATGCTGGCCACACCCTGTACATACAGGGCGAGAAGCACGTGCTACACCAGATACCCAGTGGCATTTTCCGGCCCGGCGTACAAAATGTAATTGGCAACGGCGTGGTGGCCAATCCCATCGTCCTGATGGAAGAAATCCGCAAGCTGGAAGCCAAGGGCGTAGATGTACGCACACATCTGCTGATTAGCAACCGCTGCCACGTCATCCTGCCCACCCACCTGCACCTGGATGCCATGAGCGAAGCACAAAAGGGCGACAGGAAAATAGGCAGCACCCTGCGGGGGATCAGCCCAACCTATCAGGATAAATATGGCCGCTGTGGCCTGCGCATGGGAGACCTGCTAAGCCCCCAGTTTGAAGCCAAACTGAAAGCCGTGCTGGATGCGCATGATGCCCTGCTGAGGCGGGGTGGGTTTGAGTACAATCGGGCAGAAGGCGAGGATCGCTTTCGAGAGGCCGTGTCTATCCTCAAGACCTATCAGATACTCGATACCGAGCTGTACCTGCACCAGGCCCTGCGCGAGGGAAAAAACATACTGGCCGAAGGCGCACAGGGTACACTGCTCGACATTGAATTTGGCGCATATCCATACGTAACCAGCAGCAGCACAACGGCTGGTGGAGCGTGCACCGGCCTGGGCATCCCGCCCAACCGTGTAGACAAGGTGTATGGTGTATTCAAGGCCTATTGCACGCGCGTAGGCAGCGGCCCCTTCCCCACAGAGCTGGATAATGCCCTGGGCGAATCCATACGCCAGGCGGGAGGTGAGTTTGGCGCTACCACAGGCCGCCCACGCCGCACAGGCTGGCTAGACCTGCCTGCCCTGCGGTACGCCTGCGACCTGAATGGGGTAACCGACCTGGTAATGACCAAGGCTGACGTACTGGGCGGAATGGAAGCGGTAAAGGTATGCACCGAATACAAGGTGCGGGGCAAGCTACAAACCCATCCCCCCTTTGATATAGAGGATTCGGTGGAATTGATCTACGAGCAGTTTCCAGGCTGGCCTGCATTCAGCGAGCGAGATGCGATGCCCAGCAGCTTCCAACGATACCTGGCTTATCTGGAGCAAGCCCTGGACCGCAAGATAACCTACGTGTCGCTGGGCCCGGGAAGGGAGCAGATTGTAAAAGTAAGCGAGTGATCGTTTGCCTGAATTAAGAAAAATTGTAGATTTGCACCCCCTACCTGCGGTAGTAGTTGCCTCGGGCAGGGAGAATAGAAGAGAGGGGCTCGTGGCGCAGTGGTTAGCGCAGTTGACTCATAATCAATTGGTCGCAGGTTCGAGTCCTGCCGGGCCCACAGAGACCCACTGTACACAGTGGGTCTCTCGCTTTTAAACCCGATAGGATTTTCGCACGCGTACAATCGGGACAAGGTTCTGCACTGCCCCAGGTAGAGACGGAAAATCTATGTCCATCTCCTCGCACATACGATTCAGCTTATAAGTACGAGTTCCGAAAACCCGCTTTCTCCAGCACTACCTACCCTTCCAGTCTGGCTTTCTTTTGTCTACAAAGGCCTGCATGCCTTCCTTCTGGTCTTCGCTGGCAAAAAGGAGGTAGAAGTTTCTCCGCTCAAAGTGCAGGGCACTCTCCAGGGGCTGCTCAAAGGCCTGTAGCACCGCCTCCTTGGCCAGGCGGATAGCGAGGGGGCTCATGGCCGCCACCTGTTCTGCCAGCTTGAGGGCCTCTTCCAGGTATAACTCTACGGGCACCACTTTATTTATTAGCCCGGCTCTGTGGGCTTCTTCGGCGGTAATGAAGTTTCCTGTGAGCACCATCTCCATGGCACGGGCCTTTCCCACGGCACGGGTAAGGCGCTGGGTACCCCCGGCACCGGGCATCACGCCTATCTTGATTTCTGGCTGGCCAAACTGGGCGCTTGTGCTTGCTACAATCATATCACAGATCATGCTCAGCTCGCAGCCGCCACCCAGGGCAAAGCCACTTACGGCGGCTATTAGCGGAAGCTTGCAGCGCTTGATGGCATCCCATTTGGCAAACTGGTCTATCTCCACCATGTCTATGGCTCCATTACCTGCCATCTCCTTAATATCGGCACCGGCGGCAAAGGCACGCTCATCGCCTGCCAGCACCACACAGCGGGTGTGCCCATCGGCCTGTAGGCTGGCCAGCGCATCTACCAGCTCCTCCATCACCTTTCGGTTCAGGGCATTCAGTTCCTTGGGGCGGTTCAGGCGGATTAGGGCAATGTGGGGGCGGGCATTTGCCTCTACCAGGATGTGGGTGTAAGCCATGTGCGAAGATAGGAAAGCCATTAAGATGACGCATAAAAAAAGCCCGATAGTCGGGCTTTATATTTGCATGCGGGGTGGTGTATGCACCCCAAGAAAAGAGGGCTAGGCTGCGGGGGCGGCTTCCTTCCTGGCTGCTACGGGGGCAGTGGCAGAGGCACCTTCCTTGCTCACGGCTGCAAACACCTCGGGGTGGTTCATAGCCAGGTCGGCCAGTACCTTGCGGTTCAGGTCTATGCCTTGCGTCTTCAGGTTGTGGATCAGCTTGCTGTAGCTGAGGCCATTGAGGCGCGAACCGGCATTGATACGCTGAATCCACAGACGGCGGAAGTCGCGCTTCTTCAGTTTACGCCCGGTATAGGCGTACTTCAGGCTCTTCTCTATCTGGTTTTTGGCGACTGTCCATACATTTTTCTTACGGCCCCAGTAGCCTTTGGCTAGCTTCAGTATGCGCTTGCGGCGCTGATGAGAGGCAACTTTATTTACGGAACGCATGACTATTCTGCAGATTTTTTGTGTTTGAAACTGGGCTTGCGGTGCCTGGGGGTGGCCAGGTTCAGGAGGCGGGTAACGTGTATCGTATCCACTTCGTCCATGATCATGGTACCGGTCAGAAAGCGCTTGCGCTTGGTGGTACGCTTGCGTAGCATGTGCCGCTTGTTGGCATGCTTACCCTTAACCTTGCCGCTGGCGGTGATGCGAAAGCGCTTGGAAGCGCCGGAATGAGTTTTGACTTTAGACATGAGAAATGCTAAAAAAACGTATGCGTAAACGCGGACTGCAAATGTAGGGAATTATTTGGTTTTGGGTGCAAGGAAGAGAAACATTCTTTTCCCCTCCATTTTTGGGCCCGACTCAACCTTGGCATGCTCCTCCAGTGCTTCGGCAAAGTCTTGCAGGAGCTTTTCTCCCCGGTCCTTGTGCACAATGGTGCGGCCATGGAAGTGCACGTAAGCTTTGATCTTATTGCCTTCTTTCAGAAATTTTTCTGCGTGGCGTGTCTTGAAGTTAAAGTCGTGCTCATCCGTATTGGGGCCAAAGCGGATTTCCTTCAGCACCACTACGTGCTGCTTGGCCTTTTGCTCCTTTTCCTTCTTCTTGGACTCGTACTTGAACTTGCTGTACTCCATCAGCCGTGTGATGGGCGGCGTAGTGTTGCCATTTATCTCTATCAGGTCTACGCCCAGCTCGCGTGCCATATCCAGCGCCTGGGCGGTGGGGAATACGCCGTTGTAGCGCTCTTCCTCATGGCCAATGATGCGTACTTCCGGAACTCTAATAAAATCGTTGATGCGGTGCTGAGGCCCTCTGGGCCGGGGGGCGGGTCTGTTTCCTGGCGACTTTTTTCTCATGCAGGGACGTGTACGGGTTTTTTACTGTTTTCTATGGCGGATTTTATGGTTTGGACGGCATCCTCCAGGGCTAGCATGCCCCGGTCTCCCTCTGTATGCACGCGCAAAGATACAGAATTTGTTTGCGTTTCCTTTTCTCCCACAATAAACATGTAGGGAATTTTGGCTACCTCGGCATCGCGTATCTTTCGTCCTATCTTTTCGTTTCGCTCGTCCAGGGTGGCGCGCAGCCCTGCCTGCTCCAGCTGGGTGCGGATCTGGCGGGCATAGGGCATAAACTTATCGCTAATGGGTAGCAGGCTTACCTGCCTGGGTGCCAGCCAGAGGGGCAGGTTCCCGGCTGTGTGCTCCAGCAGGATGCCAAAGAAGCGCTCGAAGCTACCTAGCAGTGCGCGGTGGATCATCACGGGGCGGTGCTTGCTGCCGTCCTCGCCGGTGTACTCCAGGCCGAAGCGTTCGGGCATGCTGAAGTCTAGCTGCACGGTGCCCAGCTGCCAGCGGCGCTTCAGGCTATCGCGCACCACAAAGTCGATTTTGGGGCCATAAAATGCGCCATCTCCGGCATTGATGGTGTAGGCTACGCCCAGCCTGGTCAGGGTGTCTTGCAGGTATGCCTCGGCCTGGTTCCAGGTTTCCAGGGCGCCTACATACTTGCTCTCGGGGCGGGTGCTGAGGTATACGGCCACGTCGGTAAAGCCAAAAAGCTGGTAGATCTCGAAGATAAAGCTTACCAGCTTGCCCACCTCGGCCTGTATCTGGTCCAGCGTGCAGAAGATGTGTGCATCGTCCTGTGTAAAGGCCCGTACGCGGAAGAGGCCGGTAAGTACGCCGCTCAGCTCGTGGCGATGCACCAGGCCGTACTCAAACAGGCGCAGGGGCAGGTCGCGGTAGCTGCGGGGGGCCGTGCGGTATACAATGGTACTGCCCGGGCAGTTCATGGGCTTTACCGCAAACTCCATTTCGTCGATCTTGGTAAAGTACATGTTCTCGGCATAATTATGCCAGTGGCCACTCTGGTGCCACAGCTTTTCATTCAGGATAACGGGGGTCTTGATCTCTTCGTAGCCCGATGCATACAGGCGCTCGCGCAGGTAGTTTTGCAGCTCGTTGAGCACAACCATGCCGTTGTGGTGCCAGAAGGGGAAGCCTGGGCCCTCCTCGTGGAAGGAGAACATGTCCAGCTCCTTGCCCAGCCTGCGGTGGTCGCGCCTTTTAGCCTCCTCCAGCAGGTGCAGATACTCTTCCAGCTCCTTTCGGCTCGGGAAGCTGATGGCGTAGATGCGGGTTAGCTGGGGGTTTTCGCTCTTGCCACGCCAGTAGGCACCGGCGGTGCTCAGCAGCTTCACAGCTTTGATAACCCTGCTGTTGTATATGTGTCCGCCCTTGCACAGGTCTGCAAACCCACCGCTGTAGCAGAAGGTAATATCTCCGTCGGTCAGCTCCTCTATCAGCTCCACCTTGTAGGGGCTACCTTTCTGGCGGTAGTAGGCCAGGGCATCAGCCTTGCTTACAGGCTTCATTACAAAGGTCTCTTCGCTCTGGGCAAGCTCCATAAACTTGGCCTCTACGCGGGCAAAATCCTCATCGCCAAAGGCATGGTTGCCAAAGTCTATGTCGTAGTAAAAGCCCTCTTCGATAGGCGGACCAAAACCCAGCTGGATACCTGGATACAGGGCCTCCAGGGCCTCGGCCAGGATGTGGGCCGAGCTGTGCCAAAAGGCCTCCTTGCCCTCCGGATCTTTCCAGCTGTGGAGCGCCAGGGTGGCATCTGCTGCCAGGGGTGTGTTCAGCTCGGTGCGCTTGCCATTCACGGTGGCCACCAGGGCATTCCGGGCCAGGCCCTGACTAATACTTTCGGCTATCTGGTAGGGGGTAGTACCCAGGGGGTAGCTACGCTTGGCCCCATCGGGCAGGGTGATTTCAATAGACTGAGACATGTGTGGCACTTAGGGGTGCAAATATAATCAATCCATCCGCGCCAGCAGGCTTTGCCATTGCGTATACATGTCTAGCTGATACTCGGCCTCGGGGCAGGTTTCTTCTCCCACCATCACGGTGTGCATACCCAGCTGCCGGGCAGGTATCAGGTCTCGCTGGCGATCTCCCAGCATCCAGCACTGGTGGGGGTCTAGCCTGTGCTGGGCCAGTGCCCGCTCAAACAGCAGCGAGGCGGGCTTTCGGCATAGGCAGCGGCTGCTGATGGGGTGGTGGGGGCAGTAGTAAAACTGATCGATGGTGGCACCCGCAGCGGCAAAATCCTGGGCCACCTGCCGGTGCAGCATTTCTACCTCTGTGTGTCCGTACAGCTGCTTGCCTATCCCGCCCTGGTTGGTAATCACCAGGATGCGGTAGCCCTTACTTTTTGCCTCCCTACAAAAAGGCAGAATGGTGGGTAGATAGCGAAAATGGCGATACTCCCAGGTGTAGGCCTGGTTATCTTCGTTTATCACACCATCACGGTCCAGAAACAGGGCTTTCATTTATTCTTCCAGCAGGCCGTACTGTATGGCGTAGCGCACCAGGCCGGCGGTGTTTTTCACGCCTATCTTCTGCATCAGGTTTCGGCGGTGGCTGTGCACGGTGCGGGGCGAGATAAACAGCTTGTCGGCAATCTCCTGGTTCGTCATCTCGTAGGCAATGTGGCGCAGGATTTCTACCTCGCGCGTAGTTAGCTCTATGGGGGGGGCCGCCATTTGCTTGGCCTTGTTTGGGGCTGCTTCCATGGTACCAGCCTTGCTCATAAACTGGTTCATCACCGCCGTGGTAACCTCGCGGCTGAAGTAGGTATCGCCTTCGGAAACCCGCTCCAGGGCAGAGATCAGCTCCTGCTTTCCGGTATTCTTCAGAATATAGCCGCGTGCACCGGCCTGCAGCATGCTGGTAATGTACTCGTCGTCATCAAACATGGTGAGGGCAATGACTTTGACATCGGGCTTTTTCACGTTTATCTCTTCGGTAGCCTCTATGCCATTCATCTGGGGCATTTTAATGTCCATAAGCACCACGTCTACCGGCAGTTCCATGGCCTTCTCTACCGCCTCGCGCCCGTTGTTTGCTTCGCCCAGGATGCTGATTCCGGGTACGTCCTCCAGCATTGAGCGTATCCCGTTGATGATAATCTTGTGGTCATCCACCAGTAGAAGATTGAGTGTTTTCATATGAATGCTTCAGATAATTTTGTCTCTCGCCCCAGTATACTAAAAATATTAAATAGATGCGTTTTTGGATACAATTATTGCTAAAATAATCCAGGATTTTCATAATTTTTCCTGCAAAGCCCGCAGGGCATCCGGCGGCAGGGTGTGCCCGCCCCGGTAGGGCAGCGGCTGGTAGCTAAGGCCCAGGGCATCCAGGGCTTGTAGTTTATCGGGCACTTGGTCGATCGGCAAGAAGGGATCCGAGTCTCCCCAGGCTACCAGGGTGTGGGGCATAGGCTTGTGGTGTATAGGCTCTGGCGGTATGCTGCCAGCCCATAGCACCAAATGATGGGGCACAATGCGGCCCTGCGAAAACCAGCGCCAGGCTGTAGCCACCCCCTGCGAGAAGCCAAACAGAACAAGCCGGGTACCAGCAGTGTACCCTGGCTGGGCCAGCACCACATCCAGCAGCTGGTTCAGGTATACGGCCTGGTCCTGTATCTCGCTGGCCCGGTCTTCGCGGGTCATCCAGCTGGCACCCACCCGGCCACTATGCCCCTCCAGATAAAAGCGCGATAGTCCCTCGGGCGCTACTACCTGCACACTGGGCGCTGCCACGGGGGCAAACTTGCGGATCCAGTGCTGGGGGAGCATGCCATAGCCATGAAGCACGATCCACAGCTGCCGGAGGGGGGCCCCACCGCCCAGGGTGTAGTAGCGGGCTGTACGCGGCGTAAGCAGCCTATGGGCGAGGGGTTCTTCTGCGTTCATACTTGGTAGGGCGGCGGGTATGCCTGGGAATGGGGGCTGTGCGTAGCTGCAGCTGATCGGGCTCCATACGCTGGTGGGTGAACAGAAAGCGGTTGTTGGCCAGTTCCACCACACTGCCGGTATCTACCCCTTCTGGTAGGGCATGGGCCTGCAGCGCGGTGCCCACCGCTTCGTATCGGCAGGCGGTGCCACCTACACGCAGCTCCACGGGCATGGTAAAACCCGGCTGCACACCCTGCCAGCGCAGGTACAGCTGGTTGTCCCCCAGGGCATACACCAGGTGTGGCAGGGCGCGGTAGTATAGGTAGTGCTCTAGCATGGGGCGGTGGTGCTGCCCCAGCATACCGGCGGTGTAGTCCAGCACAGCCTCTGTACTGGTTTGCTGTAGCCCAAAGCGGTGATACAGGCCCCGCAGGTAGGCCCACCACAGGCTATCCTGGTTTACGGCCGAACGCAGACTATGTAGCATCCAGCTGCCCTTGTAGTAGGGGTCGGACGAAGCCCAACCATCAAAGTTCAGCCCGCGTGGCCCCTGTATGGCATCGGCATTTTGTATTTCCCCTCGCTGAGACATCAGGTAAGCCTGGGCCTGCCCGTAGCCCGCCTGGCACTCCACAAATACAGACTCCAGATAGGTGGTGAAGGACTCATGCACCCACAGGTCGGCATGGTCGGCTACGCTTATGTAGTTGCCAAACCACTCGTGCCCACTCTCGTGGATCAGTATATAGTCCCAGCCCCATTCGTTGTTCCGAAAGGAATTGCCGTAGGCAATGGCGCCCTGGTGCTCCATCCCCCAGTAGGGAGCCTCTACCAGGGCATAGCCGTCTGTGTAGAATGGGTAGGGGCCTACCTTGTCCTCAAAGCACTGCAGCATGTGCTGTGCCTGCTCCAGCAGGGGGGTGGCCTGCTGCGCATTGCCCGCCAGCAGGTAGCAGTCTAGCACCAGCGGGCCACGCATACCTGCATACACCTGCTGCCTGTGCACATAGTGGCCCAGGTAGAAGGTCAGGTTATAGGTGTTGATGGGTGCGTGCACCTGCCAGTGAAAGGTGTGCGTGGCACCACCTGGCTGGTGTACAATGCTCTGCAGGATGCCGTTGCTCACACAGTAGAGGTCCCTCGGCACCTCAAAATAGAGATCTGCACCCAGCTCTGGCTCATCGCTCAGGTGGTCCTTGCAGGGCCACCAGCTACTGGCACCCAGGCCCTCGCAGGCTACGCCAGCCCAGGGCCGGCCCTGGCTATCCTGGCTCCACACAAGGCCGCCTGCCCAGGGGGGATTTTGGGCGATGGGGGGGGGTCCCTCGTAGGCTATGTTCAGGCTATAGGTATGTCCTGGCTGGCAACTATCGGGCAGCGCCACAAACACCGCATGGCCCTGCCTGCGATACGGAAGCGCGTTGTCCGAAAGGCGCACAGACCGAAGGGTATAACCCGAGAACAAATCGAAGCGGAGCGAATCTGTATGCTGCAACAGCCGGAAGGTTATCGTATTATCTCCCGCTATCCGCTTCTGGGTCAGATCTAGCTGAATGGCCAGGCGGTAGTGCTGCACATCGTAGCAGCTACGGGCGGCATCCAGCGTGCCCCGTAGTGTATCGGCCTGGCCGAAAGGCCCCCGGTGCAGCAGTACATCGCCGGGCGGCTGGGCAAAACCCGCACGAGTAAGACAGAACAGGAGCAGCAGACTAGTGTATAGACACCTGCTCATTCAGCGACTGAATATAGTCCAATAGCTCCTTTTTTCCGGTACCATCTATGGCCGAGGTAACAAAAATAGGGGGTAACTCCTCCCACTCTTTCCGGAGCATCATCCGGTAGGCCGACACATTGGAATCGGGCCTGCCTTTCTTGTCAAACTTGGTAAATACCAGTGCAAAAGGCAGCTGCCGTACACCCAGGGTGCGGATAAACTCCAGGTCGTTGGCCAGGGGTGCGTGCCTGCTATCTACCAGCACAAAGGTGGTTATCAGGCTGGGCCGGAGGGTCAGGTAGTCGGTTATCATGCGCTCAAAATTATGGCGACTGGCCTTGCTTACCCGGGCATAGCCATAGCCAGGCAGGTCTACCATATACCAGCTGTTGTTTATCTTGAAATGGTTGATAAGCCGGGTTTTGCCCGGGGCCGAGCTGGTTTTGGCCAGCCCCCTGCGCCCTGTCAGCATATTGATCAGCGAGCTTTTGCCCACGTTGCTTCGGCCAATAAAAGCAAACTCAGGCAGATCGGGCACAGGCAGCTCGCGGTAGGTGCTACTGCTTTTTACAAAATCGGCCTGGGTAATCAGCATGGGTTAGGTTGAGTCGGAAGGTGAGTGCTTGGATAAAAATACGAACAATCCCTGCACCCGGGCACACAAAGCGGGGAAGTGTACCATCTGCATCGGCCATCCCTGTTTTTTTGTAGATAAACAAAAGGATACCACAGAGCGCGGGCGGGGTGCTAGCTGCGGGATTTCAGGTGGCCCCAGATGCTTTCGGCAGCTTTCTCGCTGGCACCGCCGCCACCCAGGCGCTCTTTTAGCATGCGGTAGTCTTCCAGCATACTCCGCCGCCTTTCAGCATCGTACACCAGCCTGTGCAGCTCCTCGGCCACGCGGCTAGGGCGCATATCTTTCTGTATCAGTTCCGTTACTACCGGCCGATCCATAATCAGGTTTACCAGGCTGATGTACGAGATCTTTACCAGCCTGCGGGCTATCTGGTAGCTCAGCCAGTTTCCGCTATAGCACACCACCTGGGGCACCTCGTGCAGGGCTGCCTCCAGGGTAGCAGTGCCGCTGGTTACCAGGGCATAGCGTGCGGCACGCAGCACGCGGTAGGTGTCGTTATACACCACCTCTATCTGCGGGTAGGCACGGGCCAGCTGGGCATAGTAGGCTGGGGGCTGGGTGGGGGCTGCCGCCAGCACCGGCTTCAGCTCGCCAAACGTGCTGGCAGCCTGTAGCATCACAGGCAGCATGCGGGCTATCTCGTGCTTACGACTACCGGGCAGTAGGGCCAGGATCGACGGATTCTCCGGTTTATCGCCAAAGTGGCCCTCCTCTATCGCATCCAGCAGCGGGTGGCCCACATACTCGGCCTCTACCTCGTAGGGCCTGTACCATTCTCGCTCAAAGGGGAGGATGCAGTACATGCGGTCTACGTAGGCGCGTATCTGCTTTACGCGGCTCTTTTTCCAGGCCCACACCTGTGGGGAGATGTAGTAAAACACCTGGATGCCGTGCTGGTGACAAAAGCGGGCCATACGCAGGTTGAAGCCCGGATAATCGATCAGGATAACCGCATCGGGCTTGAAGGCCAGCAGGTCGGCCTTTATCTGGCTAAACATCCGGAGGATGGTGCGCAGGTTCATCAGCACCACCAGAAAGCCCATAAAGTCGGTAGTGCGGATGTGGCGCGCCAGCTGCATACCGGCAGCCTCCATGCGGTCTCCGCCCATGCCGCGAAAGGCACAGGGACCCTTGGCCTTGAGCGCCCGGATCAGGTTGCTGCCATGCAGGTCTCCGCTGGCCTCTCCGGCTATCAGGTAGAATCTGCGCCTGCTGTCGGGCGGCGCATCTGCGGGGGCTGTGTCCATTGGGTTGTTTGTGCAAAAAAATACCGGTTCTCTTGCCGCCAGCAGCTACTGCTTCTTTCGGTCGTTAATAAGCTTGATGAAGTTGTACACGGCTATGGGGTCTACGCCCACATTCGTTACCGTGCCCTTGCGCTGGTAGTAGTCTATATAGCGCTGGCGGGCAACGGAAAGCCGATCTGCATCATCGGCAGGCAGGTTATTCATAAAATAGGCCATCGTCTCGGCATCCACCCGGTGATTGATGGTCTCGATAGACAGGGGCGTTTGCGTGGGCAGGTTCAGCACCGCCGTCCTCAGCTCCAGCGGGGTATTGTAGGGCCGAACCACAATGCTGTCCAGTATAAAATCCTGGGGAATCATGTACTGAATCAGGTATAGGTACTGCTCCCCGGCATCGGGCTTGTATTCCCGTATATACTGGCGCACGCTGATCATTTCGGTAAGGAAGCCAAAGCGGGAGAAGACCAGCGTGTCCGACTCTACCACCGGGAGGCTAAAGAATCCGTTGGCATCCGACACGGCCAGCCGGGTTTTTCGGGTGGTGGTAATGCGGCAGTAGCTGATCGGCACATGGTTATCCCTACCCAGCACCATACCACTCAGCTGGTACACACTCCCCGCTTTGGGGGTCGTAGCATTTTGCCCAAACAGCGGGAGCGCAGCGGTGCATAGCAGCACAATACCCAGATAGCGTACCATCATATAAACAAACATACGTTTTTTCTGAAAAAAAGACATACAAAGGCTGAAACGGAGCGAGGTAGCTACCCAATAGGCGTATGTGGATAGGTATTCGATCAAAAATCTGATTTTCAACTAGTTAAACACATTTAGCAGAAAAGAGGCAATAGAAACCACTACGGGCCAGACACATACGCCAGGTGAAGCTAGCGCATAAACCGTACAATCAGCACCTCGGCCAGCAGGCAGAACAAGGCTACCCACAAAAAGTAGCGCCACAGGGGCACACCAGCCGCACTCAGCTGCGCCTCTTTCCGCACCACCGCCTCCTCGCCCTTCAGTACCTTTACCTGCTCATCCAGGCCCCGGTTTTCCAGGGCTTCGCTCAGCTCGTCGGTACTGGCAGCTGCCAGCTGGCTTTCGGTATCGGAGAGGTTGAAGCTGATTCGCTCCAGCACACTGTCCTCCTGCACCACCGCGTAGGTACCGGGCTGTAGTGGCAGGCCCTCAAAGGAGAGCAGTGTCTGCCCAGCCTGCTCATACTGCTCAGGCACAAAGACCTGATCCCCCTTACGCAGCTTTACATTTCCGTTCCCCTTGGCCTGCACCCGGTGTAGCGTATAGGCCCCAATGGTTTGCGAAAAACCAGCATGCGCAGCATTATTTACCAGCATGGTGGCCCGGTACAGGATGGGCACAAAACTGCTCTTGATCGGGAAGTCGCCCCAGGCCAGGCTAGGGAAGCAGCTGAAGGTAAAGACCAGCCCGGCCTGTAGCTGTGTTTTTGTCAGTACCGCATTGCCCCGCGCATCCCGCAGAATTACGTTGTGGATGCTACCGGAATGGGGCGTAAAGTCATAAAGCTTGGAAAAGGAGGGGCTATCAAAACGTGCATCCTGCTTGCTGTCAGAAAAAACGCCCTGAAAAAGCGGATCTTGCAGGTCGGCATAGGGCAGCTGCACGGGCTCGGTATAGGTATTCAGTGTGCCAAAAGCCCCAAGCCCCATTGTCTGCATAAAACTGCGGAAGGACTGCTGCATATCTGAGGCGGGGAAGATGAGGAGCCCCCCACCCTCTTCGGCCACCCAAGACTTGATGCGAGCTGCCAAGCCGTCGCTCATCCGCGAAACGCCTGCCAGCACAAGGGCCGAATAGTCTTGCAGCGATACATTCGAGAATCGGGTTTCATCCAGCAGTTCTACCCGGTACTGCGTCATCAGGCGGCTATAGAAGGTGCGCAGGTAGCCAGGGTCTTCCCTACCCTGCACCAGCAGGATGCGGCTACCCTCAGGTATATTGAAGCTGAAATGCCGCTCGTTGTCAAACTCGATGGGCAGATCATCCAGGCGCACGGTGCCCTGCTGCCAGCCCCCCTGCTGGGGGGTGAAGGTAAGGGTAGCCTGCTGCTGCTGCCCGGCAGCCACGCTTACCGACCCCACACCCACAGCCTTCCCCTCCAGCTCTACCTTCAGGGGCAGGTTCTGCACGTCTTCCGGCCCATCGTTGTGCACCGTAAGCCGCAGGTTTATGGGCTTATCCTGCTCGATCACCACATCCTCAAAGGCCATGCCCGACACATATACATTGGGCTGGGCACGGGTTCCCACCTTGGCAAAGCGCACTTCGAGTCCCGGGGGCAGCGGGGGCAGCTTGATCGAATCCTGCATCACCGTTTTCTGTTGAAAGTCGGAGATAAAATACAGGGTGTGTACGGGATTGGCTGCGGCGGAAAAATAGAGCGGGGCGTTATTCAGCACCTCGGCGTAGCTAACCTGGCGGTCGGCATAGCCTAGCTGGTCTAGCGCTTGTATGGCCTCGCCCTGCGGCACAAAGGGTGCGCTGAGCAACAGCCTCCCCGTGGTCTGCACCTGGTAGGTGGCATTAGGGCCATGGGCCCGCAGGATGGTATAGGCTAATTTCCGTACCTGAGACAGGTAGTCGCCCCGCTCATCCACAGCACTCATGCTCAGGCTATTGTCTATAATAATAGCGACAGAGTGGCTACCCTGCCTGCGCTGCCCTGCCTCGGTAGCCCAGTAGGGGCCCGAAAACATGAGTACAAGCGCAGCCAGCAGCAGCAGCCGGGCGGCCAGTAGCAGATAGTGCTTCAGCCTAAGCCGGCGCCGCACCACCTGCTGCACCTCGCGGATGAACGCAAGGTTGCTAAACAGCAGCCTGCGGGGCCTGCGGAAGTGAAAGAGATGTACCAGAATGGGGATAGCAAGGGCCAGCAATGCCCACAGTACATGGGGGAATAGGAAGTTCATGCGAGGTAAAGTTAGCAAAGCTGTGCCAACAAAAAAGGAGCCGCAATGGCTCCTTTTTGTTTTCGATTAGCGGGCTGCCAACATATTGGGCTGGCACGCTGCGCCTGTCTAGCGGACCTTGGCAGGGGCTGCCTGCCGGGCGGCACTGCGCTGCATGGATCGCTTGATGAGGTCGAGTGAGATGGGGCTGGCCACAAAGATAGAACTGATGGTGCCGATGAGAATGCCCAGAATCATAGCCAGCATGAAGCCCTGCAGCACCTCGCCCGCAAACAGGAAGAGGATAAAGGCAGAGAGTAGCGTGGTGGTACTGGTAACGATGGTTCGGCTCAGGGTATCATTCACAGCCTGGTTGAACAGCAGGGTTAGATCGCCGCGCATGCCCTCTTCCTTGATGCGCTCGCGGATTCGGTCAAACACAATCACGGTATCATTGATGGTATAACCCACAATGGTTAGGATGGCGGCGATAAAGGTCAGGTCTACCTCTACACTAAAGGGCAGGTTATCTATTTGACCCAAGAGGCTGAATACACCCAGTACAAAAATCACGTTGAAGGTCAGGCTCACCAGTGCACCCATGCCATACTGCCACAGGTTGAAGCGGACCAGGATGTAGATAAACATGACGAGCAGGGCAAAAAACACCGACTGCTGTGCAGCATCCTTAATATCCTTTGCCACCGTGGGCCCCACTTTGTTGCTGCGGAGTATCTGCGGGTTCGCCTTTTCGCCATAGGCCTGGCTTATGGTGGTGAGGGTGGCCTTTTCCACGCGTGCATCCGCATCGGGGTCTTCCACCAGGTAGGCCGTGGTGATCATCACCTTGTTTTGGCCACTGATGGCCTTTATCTGGGGCTGCTCGCCGCCATAGCCTTTGGTAAGGCTACCACGCAGATCATTCACCACCTCGGGCGTAACGGGGGTATCCAGCTGTACAACGTACTGGCGGCCCCCCTTGAAGTCTACCCCCAGGCGGAAGCCCAGTGTGTAGATGGAAACCACGCTACCCAGGGTGATGAGCAGCACCAGGGTGTAGCTGATGCGGCGATTCTTCATCACCTGCAGTTTGGCACGGGCAAACAGGCGGGTAGCAGCCAGCGAGCCAAAGCTCATAGGCTTGGCATCGGGCTTGCGGGTCATATAGTCTAGCAGGAGGCGGGTAACCAGCAGGCCGCTGACCATGGTGGTAAAGATGCCGATCATCAGGGTAACCGCAAAGCCCTGGATGGGGCCGGTACCGAAGATAAAGAGGATGAGGCCGGTGAGGAAGGTAGTAAGGTTTCCGTCTACAATGGAACTGAGCGCGTTTTGGAAGCCCGCGTTAATGGACCCCTTGAGGCCGCGTCCCTCGGCCAGTTCTTCGCGTATGCGCTCATAGATCAGTACGTTGGCATCTACGGCCATACCCATGGTGAGTACGATACCGGCAATGCCTGGCAGGGTCATCACCACATTCAGGGCTGCGCTCATGCCGACGAGGAAGATCAGGTTGACCACCAGGGCCACGCTGGCCACCAGGCCCGCACGGCGATAGTAGGCTACCACAAACAGGATAACGGCGATAAAACCTGCAATGAAGCTGAACAGGCCGGCATCTACAGTCTGCTTACCCAGGCTGGGGCCCACCACTTCCTCGCCCACTATGCGGGCAGGTGCGGGCAGTTTTCCGGCCTTCAGGATGTTGGCCAGGTCGGTAGCCTCCTCCAGGCTGAAGTTGCCGGTTATCTGGCTATTGCCGCCGGTTATCTGGTCTATTACATTGGGGGCACTGTACACCAGCTGGTCTAGCACCACGGCTATGCTCTTGCCCTTGTACTCACCGGTCAGCTTGGCCCACTCGCGCGCGCCCTCGCCGTCCATGCTCATGCTCACCATGTACTGGTTGTTCTGGTCTTGGCCGGTGCGGGTGTCCACGATGTTCTCGCCCCGTACGGTAGACTTTCCCTTGGCGCTGAAGATGTAGAGGGCATAGAGCTCGTAGGCACTTTCGGTGCCTTCTGAGGGCTTGGCACTCCAGGCAAAGCGGAGGCTCTGGCTCTGTACCAGGTTTTTCACCACTGCAGAACGGAGCAGCTTGCCCACCTTTGCGGTATCAGCTTCTTCCACAATGCCCAGGTAGCGGGGGTCGGGGCCTGCTGCCTGGGGCATGGTCAGGTAGTCCGACAGTCCTTTGGGCTGCTTGGCAGCGGCTTGGGTCTTTGCCGTCTTGGTGTCTGCCGCAGCGGTTTCTGGCTTGGCAGCGGCGGTCTCTGTTTGTTTTTCCTGCTTCAGCGTATCGTCTGCCACGGCACCCCGGGTAGCCTGGTCTATCTGGGCCAGCAGGGGCTGCACCTCGGAAAAGCTACGCACGGGCCAGAACTCCAGCTGGGCCGTGTTTTTCAGCAGCTTGCGTACGCGGGCTATGTCGCGCTCGCCAGGCAGCTCTATCACAATTCGGTTTGTGCCCGTTACTTTCTGGATATTGGCACTGCTCACGCCAAACTGGTCCACCCGCTTTCGCAGTACAATCAGGGCGTTATCGATAGCAGCGTTGGCATCTGCGCGTATGCTCTCTATCACCTGTGCGTCGGGGGTGTTGTAGCTCAGGTTTTGTCCGCCAAAGTAGGCTGCCAGCTTTACCCCAGGCTTCAGCTTGCGCAGCTCCCGGATGAAAATATCTACAAAACCGGCATCCTGGCTGGCCTGCAGCTTTCTGGCGCTCTCTATGGCTTTGTCAAAGGTTTCGTCTACATTGTTTCCGGCCTTGGCGCGTATCAGCTCGTCTATGCCGATCTCCATCGTTATGTAGATCCCCCCCTGCAGGTCCAGGCCCAGACCCAGACTCTTGCGCACGGCGCCTTTGTAGTCGTCGTAGTGGGTCTGTAGCCATTTGGCCTTGGTCGAGTCGGGCTGCTGCTCATACTCGGCCTCCATGCCCAGTCGCTCGGTGGTGAAGTAGATATTATAGAGCGAAATGGCTGCAAAAATAGCCAGGAGCCAGAAAATCAGATTCTTTTGCTTCATGGGTGTAGAAGTCGCCTCTTTTTAATGGAGCCGCAAATTTAAGGGAATTTCTGTATGGAATACGGGATTTTGGCAAGCTACCAGCAATATTTTCAAACAGGTCTGTCTTTGCTGGCAGGCACCCCCTCCGGCTAAGCCTGCTGGCAAGTTCCGGATCGGATTTGGGGTCGAAATGGGCTACTTACACAAAAAAAGAGAGCCCTCTACAGGCTCTCTTTTTTGCATGTGCACGAAGCGAAGCGGGCTTACATACCCATGCCCATGCCGCCCATATCGGGCATAGCGGGGGCTTTTTCCTCTTCGGGTTCGTCGGTTATTACGCACTCAGTGGTTAGCAGCAGGCCGCTGATGCTGGCTGCATTCTCCAGGGCGGTGCGGGTTACCTTGGTGGGGTCTACCACACCGGCAGCTACCAGATCCTCAAACTGCTCGGTACGGGCGTTGAAGCCTTCGTTGCCCTTGGCATTGCGCACGCGCTCCAGGATAACGGCACCTTCCAGTCCGGCGTTGCCTACAATGATACGCAGGGGTTCCTCCAGTGCGCGGCGCACGATGCTTACACCTATGCCTACATCGCCTTTCAGCAGATCGTCGTGGATGCCACCACGGCCTTTTTCCAGCGCAGAGATGGCACGTACCAAGGCCGTACCGCCACCCGCCACGATGCCTTCTTCTACAGCGGCACGGGTAGCATGCAGGGCATCGTCTACACGATCTTTCTTCTCCTTCATGGCTACCTCTGTGGCTGCACCTACGTACAGCACGGCTACACCGCCACTCAGCTTGGCCAGTCGTTCATTCAGCTTCTCCTTGTCGTACTCGCTGGTGGTGCTTTCTATCTGTGCCTTTATCTGGTTTACGCGGGCTTGGATGTCATTGGCCTGTCCCTTGCCATCTACAATCGTGGTGTTGTCTTTGTCGATGGAAACACGGGCAGCAGTACCCAGCATATCCAGCGTAGTAGCTTCCAGCTTGTAGCCACGCTCTTCGCTGATTAGCTGTCCACCTGTCAGGATGGCAATGTCTTCCAGCATAGCCTTGCGGCGATCGCCAAAGCCGGGGGCTTTTACGGCGGCAATCTTCAGGCTACCACGCAGCTTGTTTACTACCAGCGTAGCCAGGGCTTCGCCGTCTACGTCTTCGGCCACGATCAGCAGCGGGCGGCTGGTGCGCACTACCGACTCGAGCACAGGTAGCAGATCCTTCATGTTGCTGATCTTCTTGTCGTAGATCAGGATGAAGGGATCTTCCAGCTCCACGGTCATTTTCTCGCTGTTCGTTACAAAGTAGGGCGAGATGTATCCACGGTCGAACTGCATACCCTCTACCACTTCGCTGTAGGTCTCCAGCCCTTTGGCTTCTTCTACGGTTATTACACCGTCTTTGCCTACTTTCTCCATGGCTTCGGCTATCAGCTTGCCTATTTCCTCGTCGCCGTTGGCACTCAGGGTAGCTACTTGGGCTATCTCCTTGCTGTCCTTTATGGGCTTGCTTTGCTTTTTCAGCTCGGCTACTACCACTTTGGTTGCCTCGTCTATGCCGCGCTTGATGTCCATAGGGTTGGCACCAGCGGTTACGTTTTTCAGTCCCTCGCGGTAGATGGCTTGGGCCAGTACGGTGGCGGTAGTGGTACCATCACCTGCAATGTCATTGGTGCGGCTGGCTACCTCTTTCACCATCTGTGCACCCATGTTTTCGATCTGGTCCTTCAGCTCGATCTCCTTGGCCACCGTTACGCCGTCCTTGGTTACACTGGGTGCGCCAAACTTCTTGTCAATAACCACATTGCGACCACGTGGGCCCAGGGTTACTTTTACGGCGTTTGCCAGTGCGTCTACGCCTTTTTTCAGTTTCTCGCGTGCATCGCGATCGTACTTGATGATTTTTCCTGCCATTTTTTTAGGTGTTTTAGAGAAATTTTGAGTTTGTACTTTGTACTTTTTTCAGGTAGCTACCGGGTACTGCTAGATAACTGCGTACAGGTCGCTTTCGCGCATAATCAGGTAATCTTTACCTCCAATGCTTACCTCCGTACCGCTGTATTTACCATACAGTACGCTGTCGCCTACCTTTACCGTGGTGGGCTCATCCTTTTTGCCGGGTCCTACGGCCACTACCTTGCCCTTTTGGGGTTTTTCTTTGGCTGTGTCGGGGATGATGATGCCGCCAGCGGTTTTTTCTTCGGCAGGGGCGGGCTCTACTACCACGCGGTCTGCCAGTGGGTTGATGTTAAGAGACATAATTTGCTAAGCTTAAAAGTAAAATGAAGATTAACAGAGCGCACCGGAGCAATATTGGTGCCAAAATGATTTTTCGGCCAAAGTGACAGCTTCCAGGTAGCAGTGCTGCCAGATTGCCTAGGCTTCCTGACAGGATCGATGACCGACTGACAGTACCCAGGGAAAAAGAATTGTAGTGCTGAGAAAACGAGGGGGCGGGTACCGATACTGGAGGCACCCGCAGCACCGACCAAAGACTGAAAATGGGTACCAGAAACGATCTTCGCGCGAATCTGACATAAAGCACTGCTTTTCATGCACTTAGCATGCCGGCTCACATGGCCGGATGGTTCAGGCTAAGGATTTCTTCCATTTTGCCGGAATAAAATCGTCCAACTTGCGTTTAGGCATTGTGTGTAAATTTGTGTGATGCATAGCAGGCTCCCGCTTTATTTCTTCTTTTTCATCACGCTAATCCCGCTTGTGGCGCTGGGCAGCCACAATCTGGCGGGCCAGATCTATGCCCAGCGGGTGCGGAGTGTAGACCCCACGGCAAACAGCAACCTGTACGAGATTGTACTGACTACTTATACGGACCCCGCCCCACGTGGGGTAGACCGCTGCCAGGCAATCATTGAAGTATGGAGCCTGGATGGCAACGGGCAGCTGAAGAAGGTGGCAGACCTGGGCCCCATAAACCGCGAGAACGGGCAGCCCCGCGCCTGCGACCTGGACCCCGGCACGGCCTTCATCCCCAATGGCGTATCGGTGCGCGGCACCATCAAGCGGAATATATACCGTACCCGGTTCCTCTTCCCGGGCCCGGGGCGCTATGTGCTGCGCTACTACGACGTGGCCCGGAATGCCAGCATACGCAATATGGATAACAGCGGTGCCACGGCTTTCTTTGTAGAAACCATGGTGCTGAACAGCCCCATTACCCCCAATACCTCGCCCGAGCTGCTGAATGAGCCCTTGGACGATGCCTGCACCCGCCGCCTGTGGACGCACAACCCGGCAGCCTACGATGCCGACGGAGACATACTGCGCTATAGCCTGATACCCAACCAGCAGTATGACCCAACGGGGGGAATTATCTTCCCCACCGTAGTGCAGAATTATCGTTTCCCCAATGAATTTGGCGGCAGCTTCACGATAGACCCCGACCTGGGCCTGGTAAGCTGGAACACCCCCCAGCAAGTAGGGATCTACAACATTGCCATCCGGATAGAGGAATTCCGAAATGGGGTGCTGATTGGCTATGTCATTCGGGACATGGCCATATTTGTGAATCCCTGTAACAACAACCCGCCCGAGATACGCGCCCTGCGCGATACCTGCATCCTGCCGGGGGTAAACCTCTCATTCGAGATAGAAGCGCGGGACCCCGATGGAGACATCCCCACGGTGCAAGATTATAGCCGAGACAGTGTGTACCTGTACCTGAACAACGGCGCACAGGGCAATAACGGCCCATTCCAGCTGGCCAATGGACCCGCTACCATGAGTCCGCCGGAGTCTTCCTTCCCACTTCGCTACCCAAATCCGAGCGGCTTCTTCAACACAGCTCCCTCCGACCCGCCCAACCGACCCGGCATAGATCCCGCCACCATTCCGCCCGATCCGGTGTTTAACTGGACCCCTCTGTGTGAGCACATACGCAGCCAGCCCTATCGGGTAGACTTTTATGCGCATGATAACCTGGGCAATGATCCCACCCTGGCGGCCAACCACATTACCACCATCAAGGTAGTGGCCCCACCACCCCGAAACCTGGTAGTAACCCCCGGGCCCCGCCAGCTACAGCTGGCCTGGCAGCCCACCAGCTGCACCAATGCCACGGGCTACAACATCTACCGGGCCCTGGACAGCAATGCCAGCTATGTGGACACGGTATGCTGCGATGACGCGCTAACCGGCTATGAACTGATAGGCACCACCAATGGCTGGAACCAGACCAGCTTTGTGGACAACAACAACGGGGCGGGCCTGGTGTTTCGCAGCCAGTACTGCTACCGCGTTACAGCCCGATACCCTGCCAGTATAGAGAGCTGCCCCTCGAACATAGACTGCGAAAAGATACAGCGAAATATGCCCATCATGCTGATTGACAGCATAGACTTTACCGATGCCAATGTGGGGCAGGTAAAAGTAGCCTGGCAGTCGCCAGACCTGCGCCTGATCGATCCCGTATTCTTCCCCACCCCCTACACCTACACCCTGGAGCACAGCAGCAGCCAGAACCCCGGCAGCTTTGCTACCGTGGCACAGGGCCTTGCCTTTGCCGACACCCGCTACCTGGACCTGCCCCGAAATACCCTGGACCAGGGGCACCTGTACCGGGTGCGCATGTTCGACGCTACGGGCAATGAGGTGGAAGTGTCTGACCAAGCCACCAGCATCTTCCTCCAGACCGTTGGCCAGCAGGATGCCATCCGGCTGATATGGCGCGAAAACGTGCCCTGGACCAACTTTGAATATGAAATATGGCGGCAAGACCCCGGCGAAACAACCTATAACCGAATTGCCACCGTGACGGAGCCCGCCACGCGTGTAAATGGCTCCATCAACGAACATACCTACCTGGATACCGACCCGAAGACCCTGACCGATGCCACCATCGACAACACCTACTGCTACTACATCCTGGGCAGGGGCAGCTACTTCATCCCGGGTGTACGAGACAACCTGGTAAACGCCTCGCAGATACGCTGCGACGAGCCGATAGATACCATCCCCCCCTGCCTGCCCCCCGCCGAGGAGATAAGCATAACGGGAGACTGCGATGATTTTTCGGTGGAGATAAACTGGACCCAGCCAGAATTTGCCTGTGCGCCCGACCTCGCGTTCTTCCGCCTGTACTATGCGCCCAAGCCCGGCCTGCCCTATGTGCAGATCTGGCAAAGTGCCGATGCCAATGCCCGCCGCTACCGAGCCACAGACCCCGACCAGCAGGGCCTGGGCGGCTGCTACGCCCTGACAGCCGTAGATACGCGCGGAAATGAAAGCGACCCAAGTGAACCCCTTTGCTTCGAAAACTGCCCCGTAGTGAAGCTGCCCAATGTCTTTACCCCCAATGGCGACGGCATCAACGACACCTTTGTACCCATAGAGGTGCGAAATGTACTGAGGCTGCGCATCCGCATCTTCAACCGATGGGGCGAGATGATGCACGAAAGCAGGGATATTGACAAGCTGTGGGAGGGAACCGCACCCAACGGGCAGCCTGCCAATGAGGGCACCTACTTCTACGTGCTGGAGGGGGCACTGAATAACTTTGCCGAAACCACCTTTGAGCGATCTGGCTCCATTACCCTTATTCGCTAGGCACCCGCATGTTTACCGGTATTATAGAGGCCCTGGGCACGATAGAGGCGATAGAACCTGTGGGCACCAACCTGCAGCTGTGGGTATCGGCCCCCTTTGTACAGGAACTGAAAATAGACCAGAGTGTGGCCCACAATGGGGTGTGCCTGACTGTGGCTGAGCTGAAGGACGGCCTATATCGGCTAGACGTAATACAGGAAAGCCTGAACCGAAGCAGCCTGGGCCTGCTACAGCCGGGCGCGAGCGTAAACCTGGAGCGATGCGTGCAGGCTGGCCAGCGCATGGACGGACACTTTGTGCAAGGGCACGTGGATACTACCGGAACCATCCAGCAGATAGAAAACCAGGACGGTAGCTGGGACGTGTGGATAAGCTACCCGCCCGAACAGGCCACCCTAATTGTGCAAAAAGGATCGGTGGCCGTAGACGGCATTAGCCTGACTGTGGCCGAGGACATGGCTGGCCGCTTCCGGCTATCGCTCATCCCCTACACCTGGCAGCACACCAATGCCCACAGCTGGCGTGTGGGCAGCCCGGTAAACCTGGAGTTTGACATCCTGGGCAAGTATCTGCACAAGCACTTCCAGCAGCTGGCACCCCGACAGGCCTAGCCGCTGGCTGCCCTACCCTACCCCAGCGACCTGCCGTCAAAGACTGCTCGAAGAATTGAGGTTTAGCCATTTTGTGCTAGCTTCGCACTACATGGCACACATACTGGTTTGTAACGACGATGGCATCTTTGCCCCAGGCATCAAGGCCCTGGTGGAGGCTGTGAAGGAATTTGGCACCTTGACCGTGGTAGCGCCCGATAGTCCGCAGAGCGGCATGGGCCACGCCATCAGCGTGGGCAAGCCCATCTGGGCAGGTGTAAGCCATGACTTTGGCCCCGATGTAAAAGCCTGGGAAACCAGCGGCACCCCAGCCGACTGTATCAAAATAGCCACCGGCCAGCTGATGGACAAGCGCCCCGACCTCATCGTATCGGGCATCAACCACGGCAGCAATAGCAGCATCAGCGTCTTCTACAGCGGCACCATGAGTGCCGCCATAGAGGGCGTACTGGAGGGCATACCCTCCATAGGCTTCAGCCTGCTGGACTACAGCATGGAGGCCGACTTCGCAGCTGCCAAGCAGGTAGTACGCACCATTGTGCGCCGCGCACTGGCCCACCGCATGCCCGAGAATGTGGCCCTGAACGTAAACATCCCCAAGCTGCCAGCTGCCGAACTGAGGGGCATCAAAATAACGCGCCAGAGTGCAGGACGCTGGGTAGAGGAGTTTGACAAACGCAAAGACCCCTATGGCCGAGACTACTACTGGCTGATGGGCCAGTTTGACCTACAGGACGACGGACAGGATACCGACGAATGGGCCCTGCGCAACGGCTACGTAAGCGTGTGCCCGGTGCAGATAGACGTAACCGCCCACCACGCACTGGCCCGCCTGAACAACTGGGAGATGAACGAGATAGAGGGATAGCGGGACAACTACTTTTTCGTCAATAAAAAAATAAAAACCTATACTAAAAGAAATGAAATCCGCCTACGTATTCCCCGGCCAGGGGAGCCAAACGCCCGGAATGGGTAAAGACCTGTACGAAGCCAGCCCCGGGGCCCGCAAGTTGTTTGCCGAAGCCGATGAGGTGCTGGGCTTCAAGATCAGCGACATTATGTTTGAGGGCACGGCCGAGGAGCTGACCCGCACGAGCGTAACGCAGCCCGCCATCTACATTCACTCCGTTATTCTGGCCCTGCTGACCGATGTGCGCAGCCGCGCCCAGATGGTGGCAGGCCACAGCCTGGGCGAGTTCAGCGCGCTGGCTGCCGCCGGTAGTCTCAGCTTTGCCGATGGCCTGCGCCTGGTGCAGCAGCGGGCCGAAGCCATGCAGCGGGCCTGCGATGAGCAGCCTAGTACCATGGCCGCCATCATAGGCCTGGAAGACGAGGCCGTGGAACAGCTATGTGCCGAGGTAGCGGGCGTAGTGGTGCCCGCCAACTACAACAGCCCCGGCCAGCTGGTTATCTCCGGCGCGGTGCCAGCTGTAGAGGCAGCCGTTGCGCTGGCTAAGGAACGGGGTGCCCGCATGGCCAAGCTGCTGACCGTAAACGGAGCTTTTCACAGCCCGCTGATGCAGAGCGCCCAGGATGCACTGGCCAAAGCCATAGAGACAACACGCTTTCAGGCACCCAGCTGCCCCATCTATCAGAACGTAACGGCCAAGGCCGAGACCGACCCGGCCCGCATACAGGCCAACCTGAATGCCCAGCTGACCGCACCCGTGCGCTGGACCCAGAGTGTGCAGGCCATGGTGGCCGATGGCGCGGGCCTGTTTGTAGAGGTAGGTCCCGGCAAGGTGCTGCAGGGGCTGGTGAAGCGCATAGCCAGCGAGGCAGAAGCACAGGGGTACAGCAGCCTTACATAGCCCCCCACCCAGAGCGGAGGCTATAGCGTAGGCGGAACAGCGCATCACCTAGTCAAAGTTGGGTGCCCTGTGTGGTATCCCCCTTCCCCAAAAAGCGGATCTGTTTTTTGGGGGTCCAAAGTTTACAATGGCCCATAGGCTGTAGAGTCATTACAGGCGGATCGGGGTACAAGCGGTGGGCACCTGCAACTCTTTCTGTGCGAGGCTGGTACCTCCGTCACCAGGGAAGTGAAATTAAACAGAGGGCTATCCCCCCTAGTATCCATACTCTTCGCCCCACTTCTGCTGCAGGAAGGCAAGGATTTCTTTTTCCTTGCCTATGGGCTTGGGGTTGTAGTAGCGCGTGCCCTCCAGTCCCTCGGGCAGGTACTGCTGGTTGCCCGCGCTGGCGGCGTAGTCGTGGCTGTATTTGTAGTCCTTGCCATAGCCCAGGTCTTTCATCATGCCGGTAGGGGCATTGCGCAGGTGCAGGGGTACGGGAGTGTTGGGCTGGCGGTGTACGGCCTGCTGTGCCTGGTTGATAGCCATATAGGCCGCGTTGCTCTTGGGGCAGGTGGCCAGGTAGGTAGCGCACTGGCTCAGGATGATGCGGCCCTCGGGCAGGCCTATGCGCTCTATGGCCTGGTAGGCAGTAGTGGCCAGCAGCAGGGCATTGGGGTTGGCGTTGCCAATGTCCTCGCTAGCCAGGATGACCATGCGGCGGGCAATAAAGCGTGGATCCTCGCCCGCCTCCAGCATACGCGCCAGCCAGTACACCGCGCCATTGGGGTCGCTGCCTCGCAGGCTCTTGATGAAGGCCGAGATAACGTCGTAGTGCTGCTCTCCGCCCTTATCATACAGCACCACCTTTTGCTGTGCCAGGGTCATTACCATTTCATTGGTAATCTGCAGGGGCTGGCTGGTGCCGGGCAGGGGGGCTGGGCTGTGGCTCAGAACCAGCTCCAGCAGGCCCAGGGCGCGTCGGCCATCTCCACCGCATAGCTGATACAGGGCCTCTAGCTCAGTCAGCTCCACGTTTCGGGCTTTCAGTTCGGGGTCGTGGGCCACTGCCTGCTGTAGCAGCTGGCGGATCTCCTCCAGGCTCAGGTGCTTCAGTACATAGGTTTGGCAGCGGCTTAGCAGAGCGGGTATCACCTCAAAGGAGGGATTCTCGGTAGTAGCCCCTACCAGGGTAACCAGTCCTTCCTCCACGGCATGCAGCAGGGCATCCTGCTGCGCTTTGTTGAAGCGGTGGATTTCGTCGATAAAAAGCAGCATACCGGGTGCCATGCGTGCTTCTTCCAGCACGGCGCGTACCTCCTTTACCCCACTCTGCACGGCACTGAGCTGCCGCAGGGGGCGCTGTAGCTGCTGTGCCAGGATGCGCACCAGGGTAGTTTTCCCCACACCGGGCGGCCCCCACAGGATCATGGAGGGCAGGCGGCCCTGATCCACCAGCAGGCGCAGCGGGGCCCCGGGGCCCACCAGATGCGTCTGGCCAATATAGCCTGCCAGGGTGCTGGGCCGTACACGATCGGCCAGCGGGGGCTGTGTGGCCGGAGAGGAAAAAGAGCTAGCCATAGCCAAAGGTAGTATCCCGGCAGGGCGAGCGCAAGTAGATTGGCACGCGTGCGTGCCAATCTACTTGCGCAGGCGGATGCGGGGGTCCAGGCGGGTGTAAAGCACATCCACCCCCTCATTGATGGCAATGAAGAGCACCGAGGTACACAGGGCCGAACCCAGCAGCAGGGGGTAGTCATTGGTCAGCAGGGCATCGATTGTAAGCTTGCCAATACCCTGCCAGTGGAAGATGTACTCAATGAAAAAGGTACCGGCCAGCAAGCTGGCCAGCCAGCCGGTCAGGCTGGTGAGCACGGGGTTCAGGCTATTGGGCAGGGCATGGCGGAGTACCACGCGCATCGGGCTAAGGCCCTTGGCACGTGCGGTGCGGATGTAGGGCTGGCGCAGGGTCTCGATCATGCTGTCGCGGCTAATCTGAAACAGGATGGCCAGTGGGCGAATCCCCAGTGTGAGTGCAGGCAGGATGAGCAGCCGCCCCTGCCAGTGGTAGCCCATGCTAAACAGGTCGGGCTCGCGTACGTAGCCGCTGCTGGGCAGCCAGCCCAGGCTGGCGCTAAAGACCCAGATGGCCAGGATGGCCACAAAAAAGCTAGGTGCCGAAATACCCACCAGGCTTACCAGCCCCAGGGCGCGGTCCCACCAGCTGCCTGGGCGGGTGCCCGCCAGGGTGCCCAGGCCAATGCCCACCAGGGCAGCAAAGGCCAGGGCCGTGAGGGCCAGTAGGGCCGTGCCGGGTAGCCGCTCCAGATACAGGGCCAGGATGGGCCGCCCACTCTGGTAGCTATGGCGCAGGTAGGGTGCCTTTAGCACCAGCCCACCCACCAGGGGCAGGTAGCGGTAGTTTCCAGTCTGGCGGGCCGCCTCGCTCAGGTAGGCCAGGGGGCTCAGGTCGTTCAGGTAGCCCAGGTATTGCTGCCACAGCGGCTGATCCAGGCCCAGCTCGGTGCGGATGTTCTCCAGGGTGGCTACATCCGCACGCTGGCCCGCTATCTGCTCTGCCGGGTCGCCCAGCAGGCCAAACAGTAGGAAAAGCAGCGTAACCACGCCCAGCAGGGTGGCCGCAGCCCGAGACAGGTGCAGGGCAAGCAAGCGCATGGGCGAAGGTAGTAAACAGAAAGACCCAATGACAGCCCGATGAGCTGGCCGAAATAAATTGGGTAGCCAGTCAGGTGGGGGCTGCTTTGCCCCATAAGTTCCACTACCCAACTAGCCCAAGGGCTGAATTGGCTATATTTGCGCGCACATGAACCAGCGTCTACATTTTATCGCGATAGGAGGCAGTGTGATGCACAACCTGGCCCTGGCCCTGCAGGACGCAGGTGCGCAGGTATCGGGCAGTGATGACGAGATACACGAGCCCGCACGGGGCAGGCTAGACCGGGCCGGCCTGCTGCCGGCAGAGATGGGGTGGCACCCGGAGCGCATAGTCCCGGGGCTGGATGCCGTCATCCTGGGTATGCACGCCCGCGAGGACAACCCCGAACTGATAAAAGCCCTGTCGCTGGGCATTCCGGTCTATTCCTTTCCCGAGTTTGTGCACCGCCACTGCCAGCACAAGCAGCGGATTGTGATAGCAGGCAGCCATGGAAAAACAACCGTAACCAGCATCATTATGCACGTGCTGCGGGGGCTGGGCCGGCAGTTTGACTACCTGGTGGGGGCTCAGCTGGAGGGGTTTGACCGCATGGTACGCCTCAGCAGCACGGCCCCCTGCATCCTGATAGAAGGAGACGAATACCAAAGCAGTGCCCTGGACCACCGGCCCAAGTTTGCACACTACGACCCCCACATCTTGGTACTCACCGGCATAGCCTGGGACCACGTAAATGTGTATCCCACCGAAGAGGAGTATCTGGCCCAGTTTGCCAACCTGCTGCAGAACCTAACCAAGGCAGGCATGTGTGTGTACAACAAGGACGATAAAACCGTGCGCGAGCTGGCCCACAAATACCTGGTCAAAGACTTCCACTTCCCCTACCCCTACACCATAGCGTACAACCCGGTGGGGCAGATCGGGTATCGCAGCAAATACACCGTAAAGAAAATATATAAGCACAAAGACGGCCATACCGACATAAAGTTGGACGGGCACCGCTTTGGCACCAGCCTCTTTGGCAAGCACAATGTGAGCAACATAGCCGCTGCCTACGAGGTGTGCAAGCTGCTGGCCGTAAGCCCGGAGGAGTTCGCCGAGCAGCTGGCCAGCTTCCGGGGTGCCGCCCTCCGCCTGCAGCGCATTCATCAGGCTGGGAACCTTACCGTGTATCGAGACTTTGCCCACGCCCCCAGCAAGGCCCACGCCACGGTGGATGCTGTGGCCGAGGCCTATAAGGGATACCAGCTGACGGCCGTGCTGGAGCTACACACCTATAGCAGCCTGAATCGGCAGTTCATAGAGCAATACCAGGGTACACTAAAAAAAGCGACCCACAAGATTGTGCTGGTAAACCAGCATGCACTGGAGCAGAAGAAGATGCCCCGGCTAACCGAGGCCGATGTGTTCCGGGCTTTTGGCGACCGGTCCATCGTGTTTGTGCAAAACCGCCAGGAGCTGGCCCAGGCTGTTCATCAGGCGCTTAGCCCCGGGCTTCCCTCCGTGCTGCTCCTTATGAGCAGTGGCACACTGGACGGATACCGCTTTGAGGCCCAAGCTGTTTATTAGTCATGGCCCATATGCTGCTTGCACTCTTACCGATGGCTTATCTGCTCGGTGCCCTGCCCTTTTCGGTCTGGATCAGTAGGTTGTTCTATCAGGATGACATCCGGCGACACGGCAGTGGCAATGCGGGTAGCACCAATATGTACCGCACCTATGGGCTGTGGGCGGGCCTCAGCACCCAGCTACTCGACATTGCCAAAGGCAGCCTGGCCGCAGCCCTGCCCCTGCTGCTGGCCCCAGGCGTTCCGGCCTGGCTAGGCCTGCAGGGCCTACAGCTAGTGCTGGGTCTCACAGCCGTGCTTGGGCATGTATACTCCGTATTTATCAAGTTTAAGGGAGGTAAGGGGGTAAACACCATGCTGGGCATGATGCTGGTGGTGGCCCCCTGGGGCTCGCTGGTGGCTATTGGGGCGTTTGCGCTGATGCTACTCAGCACCCGCATGGTATCAGTGGGCAGCATGGTAGGCGTGCTGGCATTCAATACCTGGCTGTGGCTGGCCCAGCCGGCTGGGCCCTACCTGCTACACGGGGTGGGGGCTGCGTTGTTCCTCTTTGTGGTGTATACCCATCGTAGCAATATTGTGCGCATCCGCCAGGGCAGCGAGCGCCGGATTCAGTTCTCGCGAAAATCCGGGGCCGCCCGGCCCGGCCATGGCTGAGGCACCTTTCTTCGAGCTACAGGCCACCTGCCCACTCACCGGTGCCCGGGCAGGCCTACTGCACACGGCCCATGGCAGCATAAGCACCCCCATCTTTATGCCCGTGGGTACCCAGGGCACGGTGAAGGCCCTGACCCAGGCGCAGCTGCACGAGCTGGAGGCACAGGTGATACTGGGAAACACCTACCACCTGTACCTGCGTCCGGGCCTACAGGTGCTGGAGGCAGCGGAGGGACTCCACCGCTTGATGGGCTGGAACCGGCCTATACTGACGGACAGCGGTGGCTACCAGGTGTACAGCCTGGCCGCCAACCGGAAGATCAGCGAAGAGGGTGTAGGCTTCAAAAGCCATATAGATGGCAGCAAGCACTTCTTTACACCCAAAAACGTGGTGGATAAGCAGCGCAGCATCGGCAGCGACATCCTGATGGTGCTGGATGAGTGCCCCCCCGCCCAGAGCGAACGAGGCTACCTGCTGCGTAGCCTGGCGCTTACCCACCGCTGGGCCGCCGAGGCCCGGCACTACTTCTTGCAGCAGCCCGAAACCTATGGGTATAGGCAGCACCAGTTTGGCATTGTGCAGGGGGGGGTGCTGGCCGACCTGAGGCGGCAGAGTGCGCAGGCCATTGTGGACCTGAACTTTGAGGGCAACGCCATAGGTGGCCTGAGCGTGGGCGAACCCACCGAAGAAATGTATGAAATGACCGAAGTGGTAACCGCCCTGCTACCCACACACAAGCCCCGCTACCTGATGGGGGTAGGCACCCCGGCAAACATCCTGCAGAGCATAGCCCTGGGCGTAGATATGATGGACTGCGTGCTGCCCAGCCGGAACGCCCGCCACGGCCTGCTATACTACTGGGATGGCATCCGAAACCTGAAGAACCGGCAGTATGAGCAGGACTTTGCCCCCCTGGATGCCACCAGCCAGCTGCCCGCCGATGCCTATAGCCGGGCCTATGTGCGCCACCTCTTCAAGGCGCAGGAGTACCTGGCCCTCACCCTGGCCACAGCCCACAACCTGCACTTCTACCTCCGCCTGGTAGGCGAGGCCCGCCGCCACATCCTGGCTGGTAGCTTTGCTGGCTGGTACCGCAGTGCGCTGGCCCAGCTGGAGCAGCGCCACTAGCTGGTGAAAATCGGGCATTCCCCCCCTAACAAAATCTACCAGAATAAAGAGGCCCAAAAACCCGCATCACCTGTATGGATATTGATAGGTGAAACACGCATTGTTTACATAATCATAACCCATCCTACGCTGTCTGGTAAACCTTCTGCAGCAAATTTGGCCCGAAGATTTACTACACATGCGCAGGCATTACCATTTGTACCTAATTCTGGCGGCCCTGGCGGTAGTGGGCTGCAAACGTCATCCGGACTATGTGCTGATCCGGGGAAGCGAAACGATACTGCCCGTGGCCTGGAAACTGGCCGACCGGTTTACCGAACTGGACACCATGCCAGACCTGTCTGCCATAGGTGGGGGCAGCGGAAGTGGCATAGCCGCACTGATCTCGGACAGTGCAGACATTGCCATGAGCAGCCGGCCAATACAGGAGCACGAGCGATTGAAGATCCGGGAAAAAGGATACAATCTAAAGGAATGTGTGGTGGGACTGGACGCACTTGCCCTGGTTGTAAACAAGAACAATCCCATCGACAGCATAAGTATTGACGCTGTGAAGTCAATCTTCACGGGCAAGATCTACAGCTGGCACGACCTGGGGGGCGAAGAAGCAGAGATAATAGCCTACAAGCGGCCCGAAAGCAGTGGAACCCAATCTTTCTTTAGCGAGGTGGTGCTAGAAAATGCACCCCTTGCCGATATGGAAACCCTGGAGCAAAACGCACAGATTGTAGACCATGTAAGCGCAAACCCCCATGCCATAGGCTACATTGGCATAGCCTATGTAGACACGGCCCTGGTAAAGCCCCTGAGCATCTACAGTGGCAAGCTGCCCGCCGTGGCCCCCAGCATCGAACGAATCTCTGCCGGAGACTATCCCTGGACACGAAAACTGTACTTCTATTATGCAGCCGAGAACGAGGACCGGGTGGGGAAAGTGATTCAATACGTCGAGTCTGAAGCAGGCAGAAAATTGGTAGAAAAAGTGGGCTACCTCGCCGTACAGAAACAGTAAAATACAATAAAAATTACGGACCCTACCATACGGATCATGCCATGAAGATTACAAATCCATCCAGGCGCCTTACCATCAATTACCTGCTCTCCCTGCTCATTATCCTGGCGCTGGTGGGCACCAGTCAGTACCTGGTTCGTTCTTCGCTGGACAAACAGGTTAGCGACGGCGCACTGATAAACGCGGGTGCCAAGCAGGTATACCTGAGCCAGCAGCTGGTAAAGCAGGTACTCGTGCTACAGCAAACGAAGACAGAAAAACAGCAGGCTGACCTTGTGGAGACAATGGAGGCCACCCGTGCACGGTGGAACCAAACCCATCATCAACTATCCGAAGGCCTGGCAACCCAAAAGCTGGCAGGCAGCAACGAGGGTGAGATCATCCGAGGCATGTACAGCGCCATCGAGTATGCCCAGAGCCAGATCAACGCCTCGGTGGAACAGATCGTGTATGCGCACAAGAATGGGAAGCTGGATACGGTGCTAGCTGTGGCTGGCCGAACCCTGCTGGATAATGAAGACCGATATGCCACCGGTATGGACCGAATCGTTTACCAATACGCACTGGAGGCCAAGGAAAAGGTAAAGACCACCGAACAGACCCAGATCTTGCTCTTTATCGCTATCGTGATTACGCTGGTATTGATCGCCCTGCTGGTCTTTCGCCCGGCTGTGCGGCGCATACAGGAGGACGTGAAAATACTGAACCAAACCTACCAGAACCTGGAAAACCAGAAGGCCAAACTGGAGCAGGCATACACCGAGCTAAAAAGCACGCAGGAGCAGCTGGTGCAAAGCGAGAAAATGGCAGCACTGGGCCAGCTGATCGCCGGCATTGCGCACGAAATAAACACGCCCCTTGGCGCAATTCATGCCAGCAATGGCACCCTGGCTAAAAGTGTAGACGGCCTGGTGCATGACCTGCCCGAGATAGGGCGCGCCATGACCCCCGTGCAGCAGGCACAGTTTCATACACTTATAGAGCTAAGCAAGAGTGCAAATAATGACCTGAGCAGCCGGGAAGAGCGCCAGATAAAGAAAGATCTTCAGCAAAAACTGGAGGATCTGGAAGTAAAAAATGCACCCGTACTGGCAAGAGAACTGGTGAAGATAGGCCTGCATGCAGATAACCTGGCAGAGGTGCAAGATGCATTTGCATCGCCCGAATCTGAGCGGATGATACATACGGCCGGCACCGTGGGCAAGATGCGTATGCACATGCAATACATTGACCTGGCAGTGTCAAAAATGCAGAAGATCGTCTTTGCCCTGAAGACCTATAACCACCGCCAGATCCATGACGAGCCCATACTGGCCGACCTGAACAAAAACATGGAAGCCGTGCTGGTAATCTACCACAACCAGCTAAAGTATGGCATAGAGCTGGAGAAAAACCTACAGCCAGACCTGCCCGAAACCTTCTGCTGGCCGGATGAGCTGAACCAAGTGTGGACAAACCTGATACACAACAGCATACAGGCCATGGACGGTAAGGGCACCATGCGCATTGGCACCCAGCTTTCGGCAGATGGGCAGTGGATAGAAGTAGAGGTCACAGACTTTGGCCCTGGAATCCCACCCGAGGTGCAAGCACGCATGTGGGAGGCATTCTATACCACCAAGCCCGCCGGCGAGGGCAGTGGGATGGGCCTGGATATTGTGCGAAAAATCATAACCAAGCACGGCGGAGAGATACAGGTAGATAGCCATCCTGGAAAAACCACCTTCAGGGTACGAATACCTCACCGGCCTACGTTAGCAAGTACATACGCGCAACAGCAAGAACACTCCTTTGTCGAAATATCATGATTAAACGAGCCATTCTGTGTGTAGATGACGAGAAAATGGTGCTAGACAACCTCCTGGACCAGCTCGAAAACACCTTCGGGGATACATTTGAGTACGAGGTGGCAGAAAGTGCCGAAGAAGCCTGGGAAGTGATAGAGGATCTTGTTTCGGATGGATTTGAGATGGTCCTCGTCATTAGCGACTGGCTGATGCCACGGGTAAAGGGCGATACTTTTCTGATTGAGCTACACGCAAAGTATCCGCAGACAGTAACCATTATGCTCACCGGCCAGGCCGAACAGGACGCGGTACTTAATGCGAAGAACAACGCTAATCTGTTTGCCTATATACAAAAACCCTGGAACGAGGAGGACCTGATGGAACGGGTAAATATAGCCTTTTCACAACTTGGTATTACTGTATAGGCATACCGAATCACATGCTTATTTATAAGTTTAAATGAAAAAATGCACCATACTGTGTGTAGACGACGAAAAAATGATCCTGGATAATCTGGAGGATCAGATACGGCAGCGCATGGGCGAAGAGTTTGATATAGAAATTGCTGAGAGTGGAGCTGAGGCATTAGAAATAATGGAGGAATTGGAGGCCGATGGGCGGCCACTAGCTGCTATTATTTCCGACCAGATGATGCCCGTAATGAAAGGAGATGAGTTCCTGATAGAGGCGCACCGCAGACTGCCCGATACACCAAAAATCCTGCTGACAGGTCAGGCAGACCTGGAGGCAATACAGAACGCAATAAACAACTCAAAGCTATACCGATACATAAGCAAGCCCTGGGAGGCCCATGACCTGATGATGACGGTAGAGGAGGCTGCGCGCAGCTACCTGCAGCATATACAACTGCTGGAGTACAACGAGCTACTCCGGGCACTCAACCGCGCAAGCCAGGAGATATCCGGAGAAATGAACCTGAACATACTGGTAGAAAAACTGATAACTAGCACCATAAAAAATACCGGTGCGCAGAAGGGCTACCTGGTGATGAAGCGAGACGGCGAACTGATGATAGAGGCCGTAAGCAGTATACTGGAAGTAGAGGCGAGCAGACTAAAGCAAGAGCTTGTTATAAATCGGAGCTTCGTAACACAGAATATCCTGGAAAAAATCAACATCACACTCAACTCTCTAGACTCGAACTACCACAGAATGGCCAGCCCGATATCCAACAAGGGGAAGCATATTGGCTATGTGTATGTAGAGTCGAGCGAGCAGGAGAAATACTTCGACAGACACCAGCGCGAGGTACTGGAGATGCTGGCATCTCAGGCAGCTATTTCGCTGGAAAATGCAAGCCTATACCGAAATCTGGAATTAAAGAATCAGGATATTCTGGATAGCATTGCCTATGCACGCCGGATACAGATGGCTATTATGCCCCAGATTTCCCTGCTGCAAGATGCCTGGCCCAGGTCATTTGTACAGTATAAGCCGAAGGCCATTGTAAGCGGAGATTTCTACTGGTTTTCTAAAAAAGAAGACCATCTTCTTGTAGCAGCAGTAGACTGCACGGGGCATGGCGTTCCGGGTGCTTTTATGAGTGTGATGGGCAGCAATTTTCTGAACCAGATTGTGAATGATTATTCCATCTATAATCCAGACACCATTCTGCGTATTCTTGACAGCAAGGTGAGAGACGGCCTTAATCAATATGAAGTAAAAAACGGATACAATCAGGATGGAATGGATATTGCGCTTATCTCAATCCATCTGCCCAGCAGAAAAGTGCAGTATAGTGGTGCCCGACGCCCTCTTTATTTACTCAGAGACGAAGAAATCGTTGAGTTTTCGGGCACAAAAGCCAGCATAGGAGAAAGACGGGAGGAAAAAGAGGAATCGGTAGCATTTCCGGCACATGAATTCAAGGCCAAACCTAAAGATCGCGTCTATCTGTTTTCAGACGGCTTTGTAGACCAGTTTGGTGGAGTCAAAGGCAAAAAATTTGGACGTAAACGTTTCCAGAAACTACTACTGGAAACGGGCGGCAACAGTATAGATGCCCAACTGCACCTGATAGACCAGGCAAGCATAGACTGGCAGGGCGAGCAGGAGCAGACAGACGATATTCTGCTGATTGGTTTGGAATTTTAGGCTCCTGAAAGCTACGATACACCTGCCTACCCAGCCACTAGGCGGGCTGCAGGTACCCGCCCCCTGCTCCAGGGTTATGAGTCCGGGTACGCCGTGGGGCCAGACGGCTTTGACTAGGGTTTTGGCTCGTGTCGTACCGGGCGAGCCCTATCCGCGGTACTGTGCCTTCCACCAGCGGTCGGGGATTTCGCCCGCCAGTGCCTGGCTATAGTCAGCCTCGGCACAGGGCACCAGGCTTGGGCGCCGGTGTGTCGTGCCTGGCTGCTCTACCAGCACCTCCATCCACCAGCGCTCGCTAGCCTCGTGCTTGTAGAAGAGGATCTCTGGCACACTCCAGTCGTCTAGCGGCACCCGGTAGCGCCTCAGGTTGCTGCGGTCGGGCACGGGGCGGTCCTCTATCCGGTTGTAGTACCCCTCTATAAAGTACCAGGCTAGCAGGGCGGCCAGGGTGCTGGTTTGTAGCCGGTGGTCGTGCACGGGGTTTACCTCGCACAGGTGCAGCAGGTGGGGGTGGTAGCCCATGCCTGCATAGCGTGCCAGCTGGCAGGCCTCCTCTGCACTCAGGCCCGCAGGCTGGCTATTGCTGGCTGCGGGTGCATCGGCCAGGCGGATGGCGCTCAGGTCATAGCTCACCATGTGTGCGGTACGCAGCAGTGGCTCGGCCAGGCGCAGGTCTGCCTTCAGCTCGCCTATCCGCAGTATGTCGTAGTTCAGCTGCTGCATGGCATTGCGCTCCGTCTCGCTTACCAGGTGGTTTTGTGCACCTATCACGGAGAAATGGTGCAGGTAATTAGGCTCATGCGTCAGGATTGCGTGGTTCACGCTCTCGTTTGTCAGTGCTACCTCGCTATCCCATATATCCAGTCGGGCATCTATGGCCACCAGGTCTACCTGCTGCTCGGCCTGCTCAAAGCCACGGTACAGGCCGTAGCTCAGGTCTTGCGTGCCTCCTATTACCATTAGGGTCTTGCCCCGCTTCAGGATGGCGTGGGCCACAAACTGCAGGGCATCCTGCACCTCCTCTGGCTCGGCCTTCTGTACCAGGTTTCCCAGGTCGCATATCTTTAGCGCGCGCGGCGCACTCAGCTGGTACAGGCGGTCGCGTATCTGGTCTGCCGCCCGCGCACAGCCTCTATCATCGGCAGAACCGCGGTCTTCGCGTATGCCAAAGAGCACCAGGTCTGCCTGGGTCCAATCCGGGAAGGCGGTAACAAACTTTTGCGTCAGGTTTCCCAGCGCATGCGGGTTTGGGCGGAATCGCGGATCGAACAGTTCGGGATTTAGCGCGTCGAAAAAGAAGGAGATGTCCATACCTTTGTGCAAACGTACGCAACTCGATGATACTGGTAACCGGTGCTACGGGCTTTCTGGGCCTCCATGTGGTAGAAGATTTACTCAGGCACGGGTACAAGGTGCGGGTACTTGTGCGTAACCCACTCCACCCCCGCCTGGCCAGCGTGCGAGACCGCGTAACACTGGTGGAGGGAGACCTGCTAGATATCTCTAGCCTGGAGGTAGCACTGCGTGATATATCGGGCATTGTGCACGCGGCAGCACAGGTAAGCTTTTACCGCCCCTACCACCGGCAGATGGAACAGGTGAACCAAACTGGCACTGCCCGACTGGTGAATATGGCGCTGGAGATGGGTGTGGCCCGGCTGGTGTATGTAAGCAGCATAGGCGCCCTGGGTCCGGCAGATAAAAACGGCATCATCCATGAGGACTGCAAGTGGGTGCCAGGCCTGCCTGGTACCCGGTACGGCTATACCAAATATCTGGGTGAGCTGGAGGTGCACCGGGGCGTGGCCGAGGGGCTAGAGGCAGCCATCGTGAACCCCAGCCTGATCATAGGCCCGGGCGACTGGGCACAGGGCAGCCCGGCACTCATACACCGCATAGCCAAGGGCATGCGGCTGTACCCGCCCGGCACAAATGGATTTGTGGGCGTGTGGGATGCAGCCAGGGCCGCACGCCTGCTACTGGAGAGCAATGTGCGAAGGGGCGAACGCTATGTGCTGAACAGCGAGAACCTGAGTTTCCGCGACTTCTTTGGCCGTGTAGCCGCCGAGCTGGGCAAGCCCGCACCCAAGTGGGTGGTGCCCCGCAGGCCCGCTATGGCCTACGGCTACCTAAATGAGCTAGCAGCCCACCTAAGGGGTACGCACCCACTCATAACCCTGGAAAGCGCACGCACGAGCGGCGGTTTACGCAGGTTCAGCAGTGCACGCTTCCAGCGGGATTTTGGTTTTGTCTTTGAGCGGATGGACACTGTTATCCGCCGTACCGTAGAAGCGTATCGGAATGAAACTACATATCAACGGTAACCCTAAGGAGGTGGCCGAAACCAGCCTGCCCCTGGATACCTACCTGCTACAGTATGAGGGGATAACCCCAGATGCCAGGGGGATAGCCGTAGCTATAAACGGCCAAGTGGTGCCCAGGGGACAATGGGCCAGCCGGACGCTGGCAGAAGGCGACCGGCTGGAAGTAGTGCGGGCCTTTCAGGGGGGCTAGTCGAGCGGACGGAGCATGCTGCTGCCTACCCCACCGATTCAAATAGGCAGAATCCTGCTTAGGCTACCTGAAGCTAACGGATGCTGACGAGCACAGGTCCCTGCCCAGAAAGATGCCAAGTACGCTGCCAGACACAAGACTACCTGTTCGAAGCCGCGGTGCGGCTACTGGTGCGCCCGCCTATGTCTTGGTCTAAGTCGTGGTTCCACAATTGGTAGTAGTTGCGGCCGACCCAGATGCGGTTTACCTGGTCGATGCCGATCCTGCTGCTGCCATATAGATGGAGTTCGCTCTAGCGGTAGGTGGCACTACCCGTGCGGGGATTTGCTGCTAACACGCCCGGCGGGCAAACCCAAACAGGCGTGCGCTACCCCTTTTCATCCAATAGTCGCCAAAACCGCTTCTCCAATGTGTCTGTCAGCCCAATTAAATAGCGCGTAAC